>NZ_VSWH01000002.1 GCF_009602705.1 Chryseobacterium vaccae
ATGCTAAAAAAAACAATAGTAATACTTTTAATTTTTTTCTGTCACTTAGTGAGTGCACAAGAGTGCATATTGAAGGGGCAGGTTCTTGAGGAAGCATCAGGCCTTCCCCTTTCAGACGCTTCTGTATCTGTTTTTAATAACGGAAAAACAGAAGGATCTGTATCTACCAACGCTGAAGGAAAGTTTGAAATAAAACTGAACTGCGAAAATAAATACACCATAGAGATCGGCCATAATGGTTACGAAAACCATACTGCAAGCCTGGATCCAACCTATAAAAACCTTTACCAGGTGAAGCTGAAAAAAGGCCAGCGCGTAGCTTCCATAGAAGAAGTGCTTGTGAAGGCAGCAAAAGCCGTTAAGGTAAAAGGTGATACCCTGGAATTCAACGCCAACTCATTCAAAACAGGAAATGAAGTGGTTTTGGAAGACCTTTTGAAAAAGCTTCCGGGAGTAGAAGTACAGAACGGAAAGCTTTTATACAAAGGAAAAGAAATGACTCAGGTTACCGTAGGAGGACGTGAAGTAATGGGTGGAAACCAAAAATTACTGAACAAAAACCTGCCTTCAGATGCCGTTTCTAAAATCCAGCTGAATACAAAATTCAAAGCCAATCCATTTGCTTCCTCACTACAGGAAGACGAACAGTTCTCTTTAAATATTGAACTGAAAGAAAATATGAAAAGTCTTGCTTTCGGAAACGTAACCCTAGGAGGAGACGCTAACAAACATACAGATGCACAAGCCAAAGTGTTTTACTTCTCTGAAAAAATAGACGCGACGTTAATCAATGATTTTAATACGTACGGAAAGCAGGTATTTGACAGAGATGACTATTTCAATTTCTTCGGAGGAATCTCTGAATTCAATTCAGAAGGAAGCATCTACTCACTGCGTGGAGGAAACAATACCTTGAATTTCGAACCAAGTATCAATGCGTTTAAAGTAGAAACCTACAACGGCGCTGCCCATTTCGGATATGAACCGAATAAGAAAATGAAAATTTCAGGATTCGGGTTGGTGAATACCAATAACATCCGATACAAATCAAAAGTTGAAAGAATCTTCAACGACAGCTACAAAGAAGAAGATGACCAGGAGAATAAAAACAATCTATTATCCATGATGGCCCGCTTACGGGTAGATTATTCCCCAAGCGACAGAGGACAGGTAAAATACCGTTTGAACCTGAACTATGTAGACAACAAGGAAGAACAGGGCGTGAACAGATTCAGAAATAATGAATTTACAGGATTCAGCCAAAACCAGACAAAACGTGAAAATTATAATCTATCCCAAACCCTTTCTTATATCCAGAAAGTAGGGAGAGATAACAACATAGGATTTTATCTTCGTCATCAATATCAGAAAGAAACACCAGATTTATTGATGAATGCAGAAGAACAGATGTTTAACGCCTGGGGAAGCCTAACCCCTAACAATGGGCGTTATATCTTAAGACAAGATCAGGAGTATACCACGAATACCCTTCAGTTATACTCTGTTTATAATCAGTTGATTAATAATACAACCAACCTGAAATTTAAGATCGGAACGAACTTCTCTTTTCAGGGCTTCAAAAATGAAATTTACGATCAGGACAATCTGATTACCCAAAATAACGCGGTTTCCGATACTGATTTTAATTATAATGAAACATTTGCTGATGCTACCTTTACCAAAAAATTAGGCAATTTCCAGGCAGATCTGGGAGCCGGAGTATCGTTCTTTAATGAAACAGCAAAATTTAGAACCGGAACAAAAACAAGCTTTAATGAAGCTAAAGTGTTACCCCATGTTGTTTTGAATTATAAATTCAGCAACGCCACCCAAATCACTTTAAACTATAATCAGGCGTATAGCTTCCCTAATGCTAAAGATCTGACGGAATCATATGTCATTCAGAACTACCGTTCTATTTTCAGCGGAAACCAGAACCTGAGACAGGCATTAACGCATACTTCCTCATTAAACTTCAATCACTTTGACTCATTTACATTTTTCAACGTATTTGCCAATCTGAGTTATGTACACCGTGAAAGAAGTATTCAGAATAACTCCAGATTCGAGAAAGTAGTAACAGACCCGTCAAATCCGGATGCGTATACCGTATCACAGATTAACAGCCTTTTCAATTCCGATTATGAGGAGAAATCATACTCAGGAATGTTCAGAATAGGGAAAAAGTTCACCAAATGGATGAATACCCGTTTATCAGGAACCTTATCTTATTCAGATTATTATACATTCACCAACACATTAAACAGCCCGGATGTTCAGGTGGTTAACAGCAATAGTTTTACCCAGAACTATACCTTGAATAACCAGTTTACCATTAAGAAAAGCTTAGAACTGAACATCGGATTAAATGCAACATTCAGCAAGTTCAAATCTTTGACGGAACAGAATTTTGATGGCTGGAGACCGTTTGCGGATGTATCATGGTCTATCAATAGCAAATTACTGCTTCAATCCGATTTCTCTTACCGTATTCAGAACCGTGACGGACAAAGAATAAATGAAGCCAAAGAACTGAACGCTTCTTTACGATACAACATTGCCAAGAAAGTATATGTTACCCTGATTGGAGGAAACTTACTGGGAAATGGAGCCGTAGTGAGCAACGCATTTAATGATATTTACGTAGAAACTACAACCAAAAATGTATTAGGAAGATATTTCATGGTGAATGTCCGATATAAATTTTAAACCAAAGTATCGGTTCTGCATTCTCTCCGCAGCCCAAAGACCGGTACACCAACAATAAAGCATATTCTCTCTAGCGCAAGGGAAAAGAATCACTGATCAGATTCTTTTCCCTGCGCTTTTTTGTTGATATCATTACAGGATATCCCGTTAGTTTTTTACCGGCAGAATTCCTTTTTTCTGGTAAACACCAATAAGATAGCCTGCAGAATTTTCTATCTTCAGTTTTCTCTGTCTTATCTTTTCGTTCAGGTCTGTGATTAAGATATCAAAGTCTTTTTCTTTCTCTTTTTCGGAAATCAGTTCAGCCTGTTCCTGGCTAAAACCATACATCACCAATTTGGAGATGAATTTCTGAGTCTTGAGGGGCTTTTCAAAATCAATCTCCAGCTGTTTAAACTTCTGAGAATTGATATGCAGGATAATCCAGTAAAACTCCCGACCTCTTTTTTTAAGCTCATAATCAATCTCAATATCCGTATTCTCTGAAATCTGCTTTCGGGCGATATCAAGAACCTTAATTTTAAAATCACTGATTCTTTCAAACTGCTCATTTCCCTTTTTATCAATCAATCCAAGCATTTGTTTTAATTCCTGGATTTCAAAACGCTTAGTTCCAACGTTTCTCCATTGGCGGGCAATAGCGTACAACCTCTTGGCATATTTGGAAGAACAGTTTAAAACAGATTTCAGCTGCAATGCCGTGAAATTATTTTTCAGATCAAAAAAATAAGGCTTGGCGCTTTCATTAATCTTGATCTTAAAAGAGCCTGTGCCCTTCATATAATCTACATATTCAAATAACCAGAGCTGGCGGTATACTTCAGGCGTTTCAATTTCAAACAGTCTGCTGCCTATTTCTGCCGTTGCATCTCTCAGCTGTTTATAGTTCCATTTTCGTCCCGTTATTTCTTCTATATCGTGAGTATGAATCGTGTATTCCAGTTTTTCCTTTTCCAGGCAGGAAAGAACCATAAAGAGAATATCAAGCATGCAGGCAGAGTAATCATATCTCCCGGAGGTGATTACATTATGCTGATAAACCAGTCTGTCATCAGTGCCTGTATCAAGTAGTTCCATAAATATCATTTTAGAGTGACAAATATAAGCAAAAACGACATATAAAAACATCTGTCATATATAAATGTCGAATCCTGCTTATAAAAAGTCGTTTTTAGCTTATAAAAAGTCGTTTTAAACTTATAAAAAGTCGTTTTAAACTTATAAAAAGTCGTTTTTAGCTTATAAAAGGTCGTTTTTAAGTTTGTAATTTATTGATTTTAAATAAGTTACAAGACCTTAAAATAATAAAGTATTAAAGTATTAAAATATTTAAAAATAACGTTTGTTAAAAAAGAGATTTATTTAATCAGGGTTTCCGCGAATTTTTACCTGTCATTTTGTCATCTGCGGAGTGAAAGAAAAACAAAAAAAAGAAAAACAAAAAAGACTCAGAAATTTCTGGGCCGGCGGGGTTGTTATGTTATGCATAATAAATTGATAGATAAACTCTATCTTTTCCCGGAAATGAAGCTGTCTATCCATCCTGTTTTTGATCGGCGTTATTAAAATATTTTTCATCAATGGCCTTATTGATCATTTTTTTCAGGCTTATATTTTGTTCTGCTGAGAGTACTCTCAACGTTTTTAATTTTTCTGCAGGAATATGGAGCGAAAAAAGAATTTCGTCCTTTTTTTCTTTCACCGGAACCACTTTTTGTACCGGTGTTTTAATCTGTGATTGCTTTGCTTTGCCTATCAGCGCGGTAAAATCTTGCTTTGCCATGTTTTTATATAATTATATAATTATATAAATATATAAATATATATTTATTTGATTGCAATGGTTAAAACTTCTTTTGTTAGAGCATCAATTTGCTTCTGTGCTTTATTATTGTTATCCACTCCATTAATTAAAACAGATCGGGAAAACGCCACCAGGTCGGACATCATATTTTTGGAAAC
Source organism: Chryseobacterium vaccae (assembly GCF_009602705.1). Classification (NCBI taxonomy): domain Bacteria; kingdom Pseudomonadati; phylum Bacteroidota; class Flavobacteriia; order Flavobacteriales; family Weeksellaceae; genus Chryseobacterium; species Chryseobacterium vaccae. The sequence goes on from NZ_VSWH01000002.1 coordinate 4,672, forward strand.
CCGAACATTGTATTCGTTTAATTGATCTTTTATTTCATCCGTAAGCGTGGTATTGGGTTTCACCATATTGAAAACAATAACTGCTTTTTCTTCGTTTCCGGACTGTTCAATCATATCAATGGTACTTTTAATGGCTAGAAGATCCAGAACCCCGGCTTTGGTTGGAATAATAATGACATCTGCAAGATCACAAAGCTCCGGCAGTTTATTAGAAAGATAAGGGGGCGTATCTATGAAGATAAAATCAAAATCTGAATTCTGAATTTCTTTTAACTGGTCCTCAAGAAAAATAGGAACATCAGACAAATCCCGGACTTGGTATAAAGAGCCCTGGGCATCAAAATCAATAATACAGACTTTTGCACTCTCCTTAAGATTAGCGGCAAGATTGAATGTTAGTGTTGATTTTCCTACCCCTCCTTTCTGATGGGTTGTTAATATAATTTTAGCCATACCTTATATAATTACACAAATATATAAATATATAATTATATAAATATATATTTATATAAAATTGAGTTTTATTTTGATTATCAATTAGTTATAATATGTTTTTTTAATGATCTAAACATACTTTTAAAAAATAAAGACCGGATATTTAAAATAATCAGTCTTTAAAAATCTTAATACAATGCATCATCTATACTATATACCTCTATTATTTTTCGCCAGAATATTGACCTTCTGATTTTATTATTACGCCCTCATTTATGGATTGTATTACAAGAATAAAAATGAATGTCCGGATCTGTTCAAAGGTGCATTCTGAGGAATTTTGAGCAGATAATCAGCAAGAGCAAAAAAAGCATATCGAAAGGAATAAATATCTTATCGACGGATTTGCCAGTTTCATCGAATTGTTTTGTTTTCGGACCCTGTATAAATGACCTTTGGAATAGAAATTAATAAAAACACCAAAACAAAACACCATGAATCCAAAGACGCAGAATCCAAAATTAGTAATCAAGAAAAGAGTTATTAAAAATTATCAATTCTCTACAGGGGATGATTTTGATACTCATCAGACTTCTATTTCTATCAGCTCATCTTTTTAAATAAAAAAATAATGTGGATCAATTGTAAAATAATATCAGAGAATGATATTCTCATGTATAAACTGAAAGAATTTATCAGTAAAACTCCTTTTTTCCTGGTAACCGAAGAAAAAAAGAATAATACCGACGATTATGAACAGATTATATTCTGGGATATTGACTCTGTTAATATTGATGTTCTTTATTTGAAAAACTACATCAATAAAGGAGGTGTTGTCATTATAATGACCTCCGTTTTATCAAAAAATATTATCTCTGAATTTTTCACCAAAGATCAAATGCTGAATATAGGTGTTTTAAATAAAAACATTCAGCATAACCAATTTATAGAGGAAATAGAAAGAGTAATAGAATTAAGCCAGGCTAGATTCCCAGCAAATTAAACAGCTCGTCTTTTTTAGTGACTGCAATACTGATGGCTTTCCCATTATTAAGTTCTATAACATTCCCTGAAACAGATTTTATAACAGTCAGTTTCACAATAAAGGATCTCTGCACTCTGAAAAAAGTAGGAGGAACCAATATATCTTCCATAGATTTTAAAGTGGCTAAGGTGGTAAAAGACTCTGAGTCTGTAACAATTTTTAAATAATCACCCAGCGCTTCAACATACAGGATATCATCCAGAATAACTTTGACCAGCTTTCCATTCACTTTAATAAAGATACGATCAACAACAGGATTTTTATCTTTAGGAGCAGGAGCTGGTTCCGCTTTTGGAGTAGCCTGTATTCTTTCTTTCGCTCTGTTGACCGCTTTCAGGAAACGGCTGTAAGCAACGGGCTTAACAAGGTAATCTACCACTCCGTTTTCAAAACCTTCTAAAGCAAAATCCCTGTGGGCCGTTATAAAAATAACGGAAGGCCGGTTGGTAAGAGAGTTTATTAAATCAATTCCATTAATTTTAGGCATTTGGATATCACTAAAAATAATGTCTACTTCATTGGATTGAAGGTAGGCTAAAGCATCCATAGGATCATCATAAGAAGCCTGAAGGTCCAGAAAAGGGACCGTTTTTACAAAATCTACAATTAATTCTTTCCCAATTGGTTCGTCATCTATCACGATGCACCGTAATTTATCATCCATCTATGTCAAGTTTATAGACAAGGAAACAAAGAAGCTTGTTTCTCTGTCGTCGATTATCAGTTTATGATTGTTGGGATATATGAGGTTTAATCTTTTTTCAACATTCTTCACGCCAATTCCGCCTAAAACCGTGTTTTTTATAAAATTTTTCTCCTTATTATTTTCAATGGAAAAATAAAAAATATTATTCACAATATGGATATTTATTTCTAAAAAATTATCACTGGCTGTCTGTAAACCATATTTAAATGCGTTTTCTATGAACGTAAAGCAGAGTAAGGGAGCAATTAATACATTCTGGATAGAATCTTCAACCGTAATATTTAAATCAATTTTTTTATCAGAAGAGTAGCGCATTCTTTCCAGTGAAAAATAATTCTGGATAAAATCCAATTCTTTTTGAAGGGAAACTTTCTCAGTATTAGATTCATATAAAGTATAGGCCATTAAATCTGAGATATTAATGATGACCTCCGGGGCATTAGGATCCTTTTTTACAACCAATCCATATAAATTATTGAGGGTATTAAAAAGAAAATGCGGATTGAGCTGGGCTTTTAGAAAATCTTTTTCAATATTAAGATTCTGAAGCTCCAATTCGGAAGTCTGTTTCTGAAAATAGATGGTCCGGTTAAAAAGTCTTGCAATATCAAACAGGATTTTGACAAAGAAAGGCGGCGAAAATGAATAAATAACCAGGATGGCACTTCCAAAAACATTCTTGAAGGACAGCGCCTGTTTAAAGGGCATGGCTGCATTCCTGCTGATAATATTCTTGAGCGGCCCATCCAGGATATCAATATTCATATAATTTAAAAACCTGAATTGAAGATGATTGATGGTGAGCCAGGTATAAATAGAAAAAGGAAGACTGATGATGATCAGAAGGATTCCCCAGGTTCTGCTTTTAAATATTTGGGGAACAATGATATAAAAGAATATGTAAAAGACAACCATATTATTAATGGTTCCCCGCCCGGTTAATAAAAGACTGGATTTAAAAGAAATTTTCAGCTCCAGCCAATAGTTTAGAAAAAGGAACGAAGAAAAGAATATCCACACAAAAGTATGGCATAAAATTCTGTTGACAGGGTTATAGAGTTTCTCAAAATTGAATTGCGCAATTTTTTCCAGAAACGGAGTCATACTTTTATAGGATGTCTGCATATCATTACCTTGTTTGGCTTAAAATTCTACTATAATACCTGGACGCAAATGAATAGGTCATCAGTTCCAATGCTCTCTGCTCTGAAGAAAACCATCGATTAACACTCATATGAATATAACTGGATAGATTTTCTCTGCAGAGCTTTAAGTTCTTTAGGTTCTTATTTCGAATATTAAATTCTTCTTCAAAATGAGAACTTGTAAAGAACGAATGCAGATCTTCCTTTAAAATCCTATATTTTAAATTGATATGAGATTTTAATTCTGCAGAAAATTCCTGCAAAAATACACTTTCCATAGACTTACAGAAATCTAATTTTTCCTGTAACGAAAAATTGAATAAAGAAAGCCAGTGATCTACATTTTTTACAGAGGCAAATAACCGGATGTCTTCAAAGTGGGTAAAATGATCGTGAGACAATAAGCTTAAAACCAGCAGGCTGTCGTAATAAAAGGCTGCTTCGGTGGCCTCCATGTATTCTGGAAAATACCGTTCAATTTCCCTGTGGTAAGAGTCTATCTGCAGGTTCCATATTGTTTCCTGCTGAAGGTATGGATTTAATGCGGTGTAGACTCTTTGAAGAACCTCCGAATATAAACCGGTATTGATTAAATTGACTCTAAATCTGATATGATAATGAGGATCGGTATATAAGATATAAAATGCAGACCTGATGATGTTATCTTTTATCAGCTCATCCAAAATAGGTTTCAGAACTTCAGACAAAATATGATCTGAAAGAGCAGAGCTGCAGTATATTTTTAAATACAGCCATTCGCTCCCTGGTGCAAAGCTTCTTTGTAGAGCTGATGACTCCCTGCGAAATGAAGAAACCGGGTTTTTAAAATTCTTATTTTCCAATGGAAGAATAATCTGCTGGTTATAATTCTTTTCACCATCAACAGGAAGCAGCCATTCCGCCAGCTGCAGCATTTTATTATTTTTTAATTCGTCAATAAGTAAAGACAAATACGTGTCATTGGAAGTATCTAAGAAGAGCTCATTATCTCCCTGAACCAATACAACATATTTGGAGACATTCCACGTTTTGAAAAACTTTTTTAGCTCAGCGAGGGGATCGGCAGCGTTTTTAATGAGGATAATATCACTTTCATGCAGCAGCCAGCAGGCACGGTGCAGGATAATATTTTTATAGGCTATGCGCGGAACAAATCTTTTTTTGGTTTTAGAATAGTTGATATCCAGATGAATATTATCCTGCCCCTGAGATTGTAAGGCACACAGGAATTTATAATAAATATTTTCACTTTTATGAAAATTGTGAGCATTAGAGAGGCGGGGAATGACTCTTTTATTGAGTCTTCTGGATCTTAAAATAATTTCTTCTTTTTCTATTGAGATCAAAAGATCACTTAACAGGATCTGATGGGTATCTTCACTGCTGCTGCCTGCAAAAATGGGAATTTCATATGCTGAGAACTTAGGCCTCCTGGCAATATTGGCGACTCTCTTTTCGGGAATGTAGATGACTTCAGCGAGTATGATATCAGGATTTTTCTCCTGTTCATTGTGGTGTATGTCCCTGCAGAGCGTTTCTATTTCCGGATTGAATAAAGAAAGTCTTCCCAGAATAGAATTAGCTCCGGAGTTTCCTACACTTTGTAAGAAGAAGCTTCCCTGGACAGGAGATCCTATAATGCTGAAGTTTTGATGGCTGACAGGATTTTCTTCTATTATTCCTAAATCGGAATGTTCTAAATGAACGGCCTGGTTTCCTCCTTTTTCAATTAAATCTAAAATAAAATCGGTATTGGAACTCCGGGCAGCCTTTTTATCGTCTTTATTTTTAGCTGCAAGACCTTCTATGAGAGGATTTACATGGAGGCTGCCTATTTTGGATGCTGCCGGAAATCCGATGCCAGATTCAGAGTCTAACACTTCCATAAGGGGAACTTCCCGTGACTCGTATCGGGTAGTGAAAGTACTTTTAAAGGTTTTCAGATCTTTATGCAGAGGGTTGGCAGAACCAAATTTGTGAAGTATGGCCACTGAAGTATATATATTGCGGCGGGTTTTTTCATCCAGTTCAATTTTACCTTCAGGGGAATGATTGAGGTCCACATGGAAAAAGTGGGTTTTATCAATTCCCAGTTCTTTAACGGCGTATTTAAGTTCATTTATTTCAGAAACAGGCAGGTAATCCAGTGCTGTACCATCTAATAAGGCTATACAGTGCTCTATTTTGTTAAGAATGAATAAATAGACTCCTGCTTCGGCAATATCATTTTTAATCAGCCTTTGGACGATATTTTTAATATTCTGAATATTGTCTTCTGTGAGGGTGAGCTGAATTTCACTTACCAAAAACTGAATATCAATCAGCTCTTCCAGAAAATCTGAGATTTCATCATGGCTAAAGTCCGGAAGCAGCTGTTTTTTGATATCATCATAGCTGGTATATTGGGAAAATTCGGAAATACGTTCAAGATATTCATTGAAATCCAATGATATCATCTGGCATTTTTCTTCCCCGTTATGGTTGGTGAATTCCTGGTACCTATACTGCCCGGAGGTTTTAAACAGGGTATTATTGACTTTATATTTCAGGTTTTTCCGGATCTTTTCATTGTTTTCAATGTGAGATTTGAATTCTCTTAAAAAATCCATATCAATCCTGGTTTTCCTGGAGGGAAGTATCGTTTCTTCCTGATCATCCTGTCCCAGATGCTTCAGAGCAATACCGGCCATGGTTCCATAAGGGGTACACCTGGTGCTGGATCGGATGGCATATTTCTTTAGGGTATGGATGAGCTTGGGAATTCTGTCTGGTTTAAGCGTCTTCTCCCGATACTGGATGATGGTGTGATATAGATCCGGAGAACTCCAATAGATGGAGGTGATGAACGTATCATCTTGTATCAGGCTGTCTACCACATCTTCTATATCCCTGGTTTCCCTGTTATTAAATAGTATATCATAAGAATATAAAGGCTTTCTTAATATATACCTATTGTATGTCTCATATTTCATAATTCCCGGCTTCTGAAGGGTATTTTAATTATCAGTACCCTAAACTTTGATCTTTTATAATAATGATTATCCTATAAAAATAGGTTTTTATCCCAGAAAAAGCATGTTTGATCGAAAACAATTTCATTCCGTATAAAAGTGACATACTTTTGAAACATAAAATTAAAGCACACGTGTAAAAAGCCAGTTTTATTAACCAACAACAAAAAAATAAATTAACAATTAAAAACAAACATTATGAACAACAAATTTGACAAGAAGTCTTTGACTGAAGCTTTAAAGACTGTAAGATTAGAAGAAAGACAAGAAATGATTAACCCGGCTGCTTCAGAAGCTGCAGATGCAATCAGCGTATCTTTCGATTCTTAATCACCCCAATCAACAACAAAACAATTTAACAACAATTAAAAACAAACATTATGAGCAACAAATTTGACAACCAATCTTTAACAGAAGCATTAAAAACTGTAAAACTAGAAGAAAGACAAGAAATGATTAACCCGGCTGCTTCAGAAGCTGCAGATGCAATCAGCGTATCTTTCGATTCTTAATCAACACCCCATTAACAATACAATAATTTAACAACAATTAAAAACAAACATTATGAGCAACAAATTTGACAACCAATCTTTAACAGAAGCATTAAAAACTGTAAAACTAGAAGAAAGACAAGAAATGATTAACCCGGCTGCTTCAGAAGCTGCAGATGCAATCAGCGTATCTTTCGATTCTTAATCAACACCCCATTAACAATACAATAATTTAACAACAATTAAAAACAAACATTATGAGCAACAAATTTGACAACCAATCTTTAACAGAAGCATTAAAAACTGTAAAACTAGAAGAAAGACAAGAAATGATTAATCCGGCTGCTTCAGAAGCTGCAGATGCAATCAGCGTATCTTTCGATTCTTAAGAAGAAACTTAGAATATTCTACCTATTATATAGAGGAGGATGGAATATTTCTCCTCTATATACTAAAAATAAATTAGTGTTTTGTGGATGCCACAAAGACCAGACTAATTTATAAAAACCATGAAAATTCAAGCTAGAACATAGCCTAATGAACGCTTACCAATAGCTTTCATTAATAAAATGCAGGTTGATTTATGAAACACCTGCCCGTCAGAACCATATCAACACCCTCTTAAAAACCCACCAATAATTTCTTTTTTAAAAAAGGAGCTGCTTAACCAGTGCCTTGAAATAAAGAAGAGGGATATATACCAATCATAAAATACCCTTCACCGAGTATGAAAAAAATATGGAAAAAAGCAATGAAAATTTTAGGAATTCTGATACTTCTACTTGTTATGTTTTCAATTTCAATAGGAATTTTCAACAGGAATTTTATAAAATCAAAAAAAGAGTACACAGATTATCTTAAAAAGAATAAAACAGATATCTCCTCTTTACAAAAAATAGGAAACATAGATTTAAATATAGAAAAAGCGGATTTCTACCTGCTGGGAGAGAACCATGGAGTAAAAGACGTTCAGGAGTTAGATGAACAGTTCATTTTCTATTTAAACAAAAAATACGGGGTAACATACTATGTTGCAGAAATGAGCGAAAAACTAGCCGCTCAGCTGAACAAGTACCTTTCAAACGAAAAAGAAGACCCTTCATTATTGAAAAAAACAGTCAGCGAGCTGGCTGAATATATACCACAACAATCAAGTATTGAATACTATGAAAAGTGGAGAAACATCAGAAATTATAACCTGTCCCAAAATGAAGGGGCTAAAATAAAAGTAATAGGCGTAGACGTTCCTAATCCTGAAATAACCAGCGGAAGAGATTCAATACTGTATCATAATTTCACTAAGGTATATGATACGATAAAAAATAAAGAAAATGCCAGGTTTTATGGTTTATTCGGGCACGCTCATATTTTACAGGACAAGCTGTCCGGCGATACCCAGCCATTCGCCTACAGATTAAAGGAGAAAAAGCTTAAGGTAATAAGCATAGCAACGTACGCTATAGATAGTTATACTTACCTGCCAGATGGCGAAGACTATCCAAAAGTACCCAATGAAAAAAGCAATTGGTTCAATCTGAACGGGCCTTTGTTCTATCTCTACGGAGTTAATGATTTAATACAATCATCAGACTCGGAAAGAGTAGCTCTGTTCAAGCTAAATAATACGAACAGCCCTTATTCCTCAGATACCAAGCTGATTAGCATCAGAAATTTACTAGGAAAAAATATAAAGCCATATAGTCCTGATGAAAACACTTTAAACTTCATTCAGTACACTGTTTTAATTAAAAAATCGGAATCATTAACCCCACTAAAAAGATTACCATGAAAAATAAAGCATTATTCATCATATCATTATTCCTGAGTGCAACCATGTACTCGCAAAAAGAAGAGAAGTTTTTAAATGTAGATTATAAGGTTCAGTTAGACGTAAATCCGGAAGATCTGCTGAAAACCGTTCCTTCCAATGTAAGATCTCAGGTAGAGGCAAGCCTCCGGGAGGAATTATCAAAAGGCGTTTTTGCAGATTATACTTTGAAAGCTAATAACAACGCATCTGTTTTTGAATATAAAGGCAAAATTGATAACTCCCAGTCTATGACATCATTTATCCTGAAGGAGTTAGAGAGAAGAGATAAATATCCCTATGTGAAAGATTTTTCTAAAAACACCTATACAAAAGGGTATGATCTGGCCAATAAAATATTCTATGTGAAGGAAAACCTTCCTAAAATAAACTGGATTATCGCTAAAGAAGAATCCGAACCTATCCTGGGATTAAAAACAATTGAAGCAAAAGGAAAATTAGATTCCATAGACCTTCATGTATGGTACGCTCCGGATATTCAATATAAAGACGGGCCTTTCCAGCAAGGCGGATTACCCGGGCTCATTGTAAAATCAGAGTTTTATGTGGGAGACATTAAAATGATTGTGGCAGCAACCCATATCGAGGTCATCAATAAACCTCTGGAAATTACAGCGCCAAAAGCCAAGAAATACTATTCTAAAGTAGAATTCGAGGAACAAAAGAAAAAATTCGAAGCCAGACAGAGAGAATATGCGTCTTCGGGGGTAGATAAAGATTAGCCATGGAATTCAACATTACAAAAATAAACTCTGTAGCGCATCTGCCCCACTTTATAAGGGAAGAAGACAGAAGAAATTTATGTACTGTAAGAAATAAATACGGAAAAGAGATAGATCCCAATAATCAGTTTTTTATCTCGTCTTCAGACAGTTCCACACTGAAGGTTTCCGTAATGAGCAAAAAGCCTATAGGAATAGATATAGAGACGGAGAGAGTCATTAATCCTAAAAGCTATGATTTTTTTCTCAATCAGAAAGAGAAAGATATGCTGAAAGCTTCTGAACATGAAAACATTCCGCTACTGCTGTGGATGATCAAAGAAAGTTTTTTGAAGCTGCTGGGAACAGGTTTACACATCCATCCCAAAAAAATAACAATTAGTCAAAAGAGAATATTGATCAATGACCTATCCATCAGATGTAAAATACAAATTTTCAAATACCAGCATTTTTACATCACGATTTTAGAAGCATAGCATTGATAATCATTGTATAACATTTTTATAAGAAATAAAATGGTTTTAGAACAAAAAGACATCAGACAGATACTGTCTCACAGATATAGCTTTATACTGGTTGACAGAGTAAAATATATGGACGAGGATAGAATAGTGGCTGTAAAGAACATCACCTCTTCAGATATCAATTTATGGGGACATTTTGAAGATGACCCGATATACCCCGGAGTTCTGCTGATAGAGTCTTGTTCTCAGGCAGGAGGAATTCTATTGAGCAATCAGAAAACGAGCAGAGGCTACATCGCTCAGATCAATGAATTCAAATTCCTCTCTTTCGTAAGACCGGGAGACAGTGTTCACATTGAAGCCACCATAAACAAGGTAGTAGGCCAGTACGCAAAAGTGTCAGTTGCTGCATTGGTTGAAGATAAAATAATTGCCAAAGGAGAAGTAATGTATTTTTTTGATAAATAAGCTATGAATAATATAACCGTAACCCACGTAGGAATCTCTCATTATTTTGGAAACTCTCCTGCAGAGTTTGAAAAAAATATACTGGAGAACCTGGAAGTAAAAAGAAAAGGTGTCTTAACTGCTACAATAGAAGAACCTAGATTAGAAAGCTTTTACGAAGAAAATGAAATCAGAAGAATAGACTCATTTTCAAAGTATCTGTTCAACGCGAATATCGATATTGATAATTGTGATCATATTCCTGCTAAAAATAAGGGAATTATTATCAATACCATTTATAACTCATACACCACAACCATTGATTTTGTCACAAAAGCCATGGAAAAGGGAGAAGATAAAGCGAGTCCTCTATTATTCCCTTATACCGTTCCGAATGCGGCTACAGGTCTTTTAACGATGAATAAGCAGTTCAAAGGCTATAATAATACCATAGGCGGCTACAGCCCTGTTTTATTAGCCATGGATAAGCTTAAAGAAGGCAACGAAGAATTCATTGTTTGTGGAGGAGTAGATGAAATTAATGACTACATCAAAAGCTATGTAACCCAGAAAAACAGATTAATTTCTGATGGGGCATGCCTTCTGGGAATGGCTTTAGACGAAAAGAATAACCAGGATAAGCTCTTTAATATTTCTTATGGAAAAACTCATTTTTTCAATAAAATATCTTCAAAAGAGATCAGAAAGTTTTATAAAAACATCCTGAAAGATATTGAGTTAGAGAATATTGATCTGGTGGTTTCTTTCTGCCAGGATAACAAATCCAAGCAAATAGAAAGAGAGCTGATTAAAGGCAATAAAGAGATTATCTACTACAAAGAAATCATAGGAAGTGCTTTGGGCGCAGAAGACAGCATCTGTTTATTCCTGGGATCTATCCTTCTGAAAAACAGAGAAGCCAAAAGAGCCCTTGTGAATGTAGAGTCTTTCGGAGGAAATATCAACACGTATATAATTGAGCTATGATGAATGAATACTGCCTGGTATTGGGTGCCAACGGAGGAATCGGCCTGGAAATATCCAAATACCTTATCGATAAAGGATACCACCTTATTTTGCATTATAATAGGAGTTCCGACAATATAGATGAACTGATTAAAGATCAGGAAAATCACATCAAAATTAAGTTTGATATCACCGATTCAAACTCTATAAAAAATGCACTTAAAGAACTTGGCGCCGGAAAAGAAATACGGATTACAAAATGCATCAATTGTGTGGGAATCCACTACAGATCATTTATTCCTCTGATGCCGGATAATAAATTCAAAGAAGTGATAGATACCAACCTTACGGGGGCTTTCTCTATCATCAAACATATCTCTACAGATATGATTAAAAACAAAAAAGGAACCATTGTAAACATCAGTTCCGTAGCAGGAATCAATGGTTTAATAGGTCAGGCTTGCTATAGTTCTTCCAAAGCAGGACTGGATGCCATCACGAAGATTGCCTCAAAAGAGCTGGCCAAATATAACATCAGGGTAAACAGTATTGCACCAGGTTTCATAGAAGCCGGAATTATTGAAAAACCTACGGCCAACGATCTGGAATATCTGGAAAGAATTCCTATGCGCAGATTCGGAAGAGCAAGAGAGGTCGCAAAACTAGCCTATTTCTTATTAGAAGACAAAGAATCTTCCTACATCACAGGGCAAAATATCGTCATTGACGGAGGATTAAGTATAAATATTTAACAACAAATAAAAAATAAAAACAATGGAAACAAGACAGCAAATTAAAGAAATTATCATTGAAAAATTAAATTTAAGAATTGATATTGAGGATTTTAAAGACAACACCCCTTTATTCTTAAGCAAAAAAGACGGTGGACTAGGATTAGATTCTATCGACACGTTAGAAATCGCTGTAGGAATTACAGATGAGTTTAATGTTGAATTCTCGGATAGTGAGAATATGACTGAACTTTTCACTTCTGTAGAATCTTTATCGAACTACATCAATAATAAGCTATGTCTGGAGTTGCAATAACAGGAATAGGATGTTATAGCTCTATTGGAAAGAATATTGAAGAGTTTGAGCAGAATCTTTTCTACAAAGACTCAGAGACATTCTACCCTATTGATGAAATAGACTGTAGTAAACTAAGAAACAACAGATCTTCCTACATCAAAGATTTAGACAATAACAAGACTAAAACAGGAAGCAGAGCAGCGATCTCTTTGCTGAAAAGTGTAGACGAGGCTATTAAGAACTCGAGAGCTAAAGAGCTTATTAAAAACAACAGAAAAGTAGGTGTTTCCCTGAGTAATTCTATTGGAGGAATCAGCGATCTGGTAAGTGATATCACCCAAGGTAAAAACTTTATCGTGAAAAAATCACTGAACAGATTTTCTAAAAATAACAAGAAAGAAAAGGTTTTAAATATCCCTAACATTCTATTGCTTCAGGATGTACTGAATAAGTACAAAACCAAAGGCCCGGTATGTTCTTCCCTTACAGCGTGCAGCGCAGGAGGAAACGCCATAGAAGTTGGATTTAAAATGATAAAAGACGGGATCTGCGATATGGTAATCGTATGCGGGGTTGATCCTTTATCAGAAATAAGTTTGTTCGGATTTAATGCCTTAAAAGCTTTGTCTAAAGATACCTTGAGATCATTGGACGCAGAAAGAGACGGAATGCTTCTGGGAGAAAGTGCAGGATGCATTATCCTGGAAAGAGAAGATGCCGCAGAGAAAAGAGGAGCACCTATATACGGAAAAGTATTGGGCTCAGGAATCTCCAATGATGCATTTCATATCACACAACCGGATCCGGAAGGAAACGGAGCTGTGTTCGCAATGAATAAAGCATTAAAAGAATCCTCCCTTTCCTTTAAAGAAATAGACTATGTAAACATCCACGGAACCGGTACAAAGTACAACGATCTTATGGAGCTGAATGCATTGGAAAGCGTATTTGGAAATGATTTACCCAATACCCCTATCAATTCATCCAAAACCAAAATCGGGCACACACTGGGAACCGCAGGAGTTATAGAAGCCATCATATGCATGCTGACTTTAAAGAACCAGGCTATTCATCCGCATTCGAACTTTTCCAACAGAATAGATCGGGAAATAAATTATAACGTCAATACAGAACTTAAACCAATGCCGGAGCTCAAATACATTATGAGTAACTCTTTTGGGTTCGGAGGAAATTGTGCTTCTGTAATATTTGGGTCATACGATGGTGGATATAGTAGAAGAGCTTCAGTATAATCAGGATGTAAATTACTCTGATGTAGACAGCATGGGCGTGGTTCATCACTCCAGATACATGGTGTATTTTGAAAATGCAAGGTTTCGTCTGGTAAAGGATTTACTGCATATCAGCAAAGAAGAGTTCTTAGAGATGAAGATTGATTTTCCTGTTATCAGTTTAGAATGCGATTATTTAAAGAGCATCAGATTCCAGGAAGAAATCATGATCAGAATAAAACTCTCATTTGCGCCAAAGATTCCCAAACTGAAATTCGAATACCAGATTGTCAATGCCCAGGATGAAGTATTATCAAAAGCGAAGACAGTCCATTTATTAACCAGAGCGGGAATACCTTTAATCGGGTATCCGGAAAGACTAAAACATAAATTATACGAATGCCTATGAAAAATGACAACCTATTAAACGTCAGCCAATATACTTTTTTAAAAGAAATAGAATTATACAGCGTAGACGATGAACTGAATGTTCTTTTGTATAAAAATACGAGTTTTGAAGTATCTGGTGTCCTTTATTCAATTATCAAGCATTTGAAAGAAGGCATGTCTATCAAAAACATATACGATAGCCTCGATTTTAAAGACATCAATTTTGAAAACTTTAAATCGCTTATTGTTAATAAAATAGAAGAACTTTTACAGGAGGTTTCCAATACGGTGGATAAAGTTCAGGTAGACAGCATACACAAGTTGTTTGACCTTTTAAACGCCAGAACTACAGAAATTTTATCAGGAAAATTATCATTCCTGTTTAAAAGAGGAGTATTAATCCCGTTATGCGTTCTTTTTTTTTCATCCTTAGTATTTATTTTCTCAGGGAGTTTGCACGTACATAAAGCAAACATCAGCTTAAACCACGTGTGGATGATGTATCTGTGCTTTTTTGTAATAGGCGTATTTCATGAACTGGGACACTCGTCTGCGAGTAAATATTACGGTGCAAAGCCTTCATCCATATCCATGGGGATATTCCTGATATTTCCTGTCTTTTATACCGATGTTACCAAAACATGGGGACTGGACAGAAATAAAAGAATAACCACCAGCTTAGGAGGAATATACTTCCAGATGATCATTCATCTGATGCTCCTGGGATCATTATTCCTGAATATAGAAAAGCCGATTAAAGAATACATCTACTATATCCTTTTACAAAATATAGGATTGATGATATTCAATATAAACCCTTTCTTTAAAACAGACGGATATTGGGTAGTATCAGACCTATTTGGAATTCGGAATCTGAATACCAAATCAAAAGAGATCATCAAATATCTGCTGAAAGGACAGCATCATCCGGATTACCTGTTTAAAGACAATGTCGCACTGTATGTGTACACCTATGCTTATTCAGTGATCGGAACAGCCTTATTAATCTTCATTGCTTACAAGGTTGTTGATACCCTCGGGATGTACTACAATATCGTAGTGAAAGGAGAAAGAATGGAATTCTTGATTGTTATTAAAAGAAGTCTAATCCTCATTTTCTTATTGGTATTTCATCTGGTACCAATGGTGAAAAAGAAATTAAAACAATACGCAAAATGATTTTAGTTCTTTGTTCATCCAATTACGATGCAAGTATAAATTATGTGCTGGACTGGCTTATTTTTTATAAGCACGAATTTATAAAAATAACCCCCGATGATATTTTTACTGAGAAAAGTAAAGATTTCAAAATAGAGAATGACACTATTTTTTTTAAAGGAGTCAATCTGAACGAAACAGTAAAGTCTGTCTGGTACAGAAAGTTTCCGTACAAACCCAATTTCATAGAAGTAAAAGGGGAAGAAAGCGTTAAAATCAGAGAAGAAATAGAATCAGAATCTGAAGTTATCGTCAACTACATCCTTCATCTTCTTAAAGAAAAAAACTGCATAGGTTTATTTAACAGCAGAGCATTAAACAAACCCCTGCTTTCGAAACTGGCCAACGGATACAATGTGAAAACCCCTAAACAGGCCTTTATAAGTACAAAAGAAGATCTTGAATTATTTCTGGAAAAAAGTAATGACAAGATTATAACGAAAAAATCGAGCGATAAAGTCAGGTATTTCTATGATAAAAATGACAAAACCCTTTTATCATTAACGACACTGATTACAAAGCCTACATTAAAGGATATTCCTGATCATTTTTTTACCTCCTATTTTCAAGAGTGTATCGATGCAGAATATGAAGTTAGAACGATTTTTTTAGACGGTCTTTTTTATTCCTCGGTTTTGATTAACACCAAAGACGAGTATATAGACAAAAAGAATATAATTAGTTCATCTAACTCCAGTGTGGTTCCATATCAGCTTAGCAAAGAAGTTGAAGATAATCTCAGAAGATTATTAGAAGAGCTGGAACTCAAGTTCTGTACCGTAGAACTTATAAAAAATAAGGTAGATAAAGAATACTATCTAGTGGATCTAAATCCTTCAGGTCAATTTGTTTTCGAGTCCGAGAAATGCAGCTATAGCGTTGATAAGTTATTGGCAGAAAAACTAATTAATTATGATAAATGATTACACAAAAGTTCCATTATTTTTCTCGTTCCTGGCGGAAATAGAAAAAGATTATGTCCCTCAGTATTTTGGGAAAAGTTTGATCCATCAATCAGATCAGTATGCTCTAAGAGAGAATGTTTACCCTCTCTCCAAAGAAGAAGTATACAGCCTGCATTTGAAGAGTAAAATAGTAACCGAAGAAATAGAAGATATTTATGAATTTTTTGAAGGAAAATAAGAATAAGCATTTTTTATTGTACAGTCACAATTTTATTATAAAAGGCGAAGATTTCGATCTTATTTTTGATAATAACAGAGACCTGGTATTCCAGATACCCAAAGGAATAAACCAGATCATCAGTCTCATGAGAGTTAACACAATCGCCGAAATATATACAAAATGCAAAGCAGAATTTGAGCAGATCGTCCTTTTTATAGAAAGACTGCAGGAATTGAATTTAGGATTTATAACAGACGCTGTTACTCATTTTCCTAAACTGAAACTCAGAAAAGACGCACCGTACAGAGAATACTCTAAGCTGATCACCATTTCTCCCGACCATGCGGACTTTTATAATTCTATACAGGCTGTTAATACCAACAATACAAAATATATAGAATTAAGAATAGAAAAGTATTTTGATGATGAAATCCTGGGAACAAGAACCATCCAGGAACTCAACAGATCTTCATTATACGGAGTGAATATTGTTCTGGATTTTGAACGTCTTAAGACCAGCAGGAAAACCTTTATGACGTTCTCTGAAAGAATAGAAAAAAGATGCAGCTTCTTTATAGAGCATGAAGGAAAAGAAGGAATTAAGAAGTACAAAAACGTTCACTTCTACTTCATGAACAAAAAGGATACTGATACCGATGTTCTGATCACCAATAAAAAATTCTTTGAAAAAAGAATCTTCGAGATCAAGAACAGAAAGAATGGATCTCCATACATCTTCTTTAAACCAGAATTTGCCGAGCCATGAGTATCCTGACTGTATTGAATAAGCGGATGACCTTTCACCAGGCCATCAACAGAGAAAAGGTTAATAAAACCAGACTTCTGAAAACCATACACTATAGTAAATATATAAATCCGGCATTATCTCACGAAGTCATTGCCAATAAATATATTAATCATTTTAAGCTTGTAGAATATTTCTACAAAAATTCAAATGAAGAGATCTATGACTATTTGAATGACTTCAGCATAGAAGGAGATTCTGATCAGGCTAAGATTTATATATCATTTCACTATGGACTGTATAGACTGATACCGTACTTACTGGATAAAGCAGGCAAAAAATGCATTATCGTAAGAGAAGACCATGGAAATGGAGAGTTGAACAATGAATTCTACAAACATTCATTCATCGATTGCAGGGACCCGGGATGCTATCTGAAAATCCTCAACAACCTGAAAAAAAACATTAATGTTTTATTATTCATCGATATCAACAATATAGGCAGTGACATTACTAAATCACAGGAAATCGTTTTCCTTGAAAAAAATGTAAACATACTGGACAGCATCTTTAAGTTTTCATACAAATACAACTACAAGATTGCCCCCCTTATGATTCATTACAATGATGAAGGAAAGATCAAAACGAATGTATTCCAGGATTTAGAAAGGAATGGAGAAGAAGAATTTGACAGTTACTCAAACAGATGCTGCCAGCTGATCTATAAAATATTGGAGCAGTCTGTTTGTGAAGATCCGGTTCAATGGGAACAGATCTATCAGCTGGACACTTATTTTTCAATCCAGGACAAAAGTAAAATAAGCTTTTTACAAAGAAAATTCAAACTGAATGTAGACTATTGCACCGTATACAGAGAAGGAGAGACTTATACGATCTACAATAGTTTAAATAACCAACAATATGCTATAGATAAGCACCTGTACATATTATTAATGATTCTGAAGACGACAAAGCTGAGCAAGCAGACCATCGTAAGAATTCTTAATAACAAAGACAGCTTTGCTTTTCTAAAAAAAGAGAGAATAAT